>NZ_JAVRCK010000003.1:0-23647 GCF_034530815.1 Nostoc sp. DedSLP03 | reverse complement strand
CAGAATTCAGGAGTCAGAAGTAAAACAGGCTTTATACCTAGCTTATGGAGAAAATTTTGAATTGTTAACTTGCTCAAGAAGGCGCGATCGCGTCAAAATAAGAGTTAAGATGCTGTAATCTAACTTAACAATGACCATAACGCAGCTTGAGCAAATTTCCCCTCAATTAACACCGCCAAATGAGCAAGGATATGAATATGATTTGGTAATTGTCGGCGGTGGGATTATTGGATTAACTCTAGCCTCTGCTTTAAAAGATTCTGGTTTGAGTATTTTGCTGATTGAGGCGAAAGTCGCATCAGTGGCGGTAGCGAAGGGACAAGCTTATGCAGTTCATCAGCTTTCGTCGCTAATTTATCAAGGAATTGGCGTTTGGGACAAAATGTTGCCGCAAATCGCTAAATATTGCCGAGTTCGTCTTTCGGATGCCGATTATCCCGATGTAGTGGAATTTACCACAGATGATATAAATACCCCAGAGTTGGGTTATGTGGCGGAACACCAAGCTTTGTTGCAGCCGTTGCAAGATTTCGTCCAAAATTGCCCCAACGTGACTTATTTGTGTCCGGCGGAAGTGGTAAATACGCAATACCAGCAGCATATAGTCACCATCGATATAAAAATTGCCGATCGACTAAAGACAGTCAAGAGCAAATTAGTTGTAGCCGCAGATGGATCGCGATCGCCAATTCGCCAAGCGGCTGGAATCAAAACTTCGGGCTGGAAATATTGGCAATCTTGCATTGTAGCCTTTGTCAAACCAGAAAAGCCCCACAATAACACCGCTTACGAAAGATTTTGGTCTAGCGGCCCCTTTGCGATTTTACCTTTACCGGGGAACCGTTGCCGCATTGTCTGGACAGCGCCCCATGAAGAAGCAAAAGCTTTGTGTGCTTTAAATGACGAGCAATTTTTGGCAGAACTAAGCCGCCGCTATGGCGATCAAATGGGTAAATTGGAATTATTAGGCGATCGCTTTGTTTTTCAAGTACAACTTATGCAAAGCGATCGTTACGTTCTCCCCCGACTAGCATTAATTGGTGATGCGGCGCACAATTGCCATCCCGTCGGCGGACAAGGTTTAAATTTGGGCATTCGGGATGCAGCGGCTTTGGCGCAAGTAATTCAAGCAGCGCACAAAGCGGGTAAAGATATTGGTGACATTCAGATTCTCAAAGGTTATGAAAGCTGGCGCAAGCTAGAGAATCTGACAATTTTAGGTTTCACCGATTTGTTAGATCGGATGTTTTCTAATAATTTCTTACCTGTGGTGGTGGTTCGTCGCTTAGGTTTATGGTTCTTGCAGCGAGTACCTGTATTAAAAGTATTTATGCTGAAATTGATGATTGGCTTAAAGGGGCGGACTCCAGAATTAGCAAAACGATAAGGCTTGAGAATGACTCCTGAATTCTGCTTTTTTAAATTTGCAAAAAGTTAGCGATCGCCTGCGGCAATGGCAGAATAATTACAATCAACAAAGCCATTGCCAGTAACCCCCAAACGTCACGTTTGTTATCCAATTCAGTAACATCATTCAGTGCAGGTTCATCAATCAACGGCATAAATAATAGGATAATCGCCCACACCAAAAATTCTTCCCGAACTAAAGAAAGTAATAGCAACAACACGCGAGCAATTTGACCAATTACGATTGCAGTTCGTTGTCCAAACATCGCATGGACAATATGACCTCCATCTAATTGTCCCACAGGCATTAAATTTAACGCTGTGACAACTAGTCCTAAAAAACCTGCTACTGCAACTGGATGCAGATCGAGGGCTGATTTTGCCGTTAACTGACTTCCCAAAGCTAACTTCGAGAGTATAGCCAGTAAAATGGAATACTTGGGATTGAGTGCATCAGGATTTAAAAGTCGAGTTTTTTCAGTCAGGGAAACTATATCAGAATGGGCCAAGCCCCATATTAGTAATGGCAAGGTGACAACAAAACCTGCAATTGGCCCAGCGATACTAATATCAAATAAAGCTTTGCGGTTGGGAATAGGACTACGCATCTGAATAAATGCGCCAAATGTTCCCAAAAAGAAAGGTACGGGAATAAAGTAAGGCAACGTCGAGCGAATCTTGTAGAATCTAGCTGTTAAATAATGCCCAAGTTCGTGAGTGCCCAAAATAGCCATCAGTCCTAAAGCATAAGGCAATCCTTTGAATAGGACATCTGGGTTAGATAGAAGTTTGAATAAAGATCCGATTTGCCAGATAGGCGGCAGAGTAACACCAGCATTTTGCAGTCCCACCAAGGTAGTAGTAATCAAAGTAGCTACTAGCAGCATCAGCGCTAATCCTGGTCGAGTTAACCGTTCCTGGTTGCGTCGTGGTGTATCTGTCTGTTTAGCAGCTTGAGTATTGGGAACTAGGACAAAGAAAGGTTTGCCATTAAAGCCTTCTTGAAAAATCAGCAAGAAGCGATCGCCAAATTGTGCTTCAATATTAGTTTTAATCTGCTGGTAAGCGTTGCTGGCTTTAGTTCGCAACTGACCCCGGCAAATCACAGATTGGGGTCGATACTCAATATTTTGAACGTAGTATACAGACCAAGGAAAACAATTTCGTAGTTGGGTTTCTTCCGCTGGTTCAATGGGACGCACTATTGGTTCTGGGGTAGGCTGGATAGTCGGTTGTGATTCTGAGGCTGGGGTTTGGGCTTCGTCGGTCTGTGTATCTCTTGGTACTTGACGCCCCCATTGAAACAACACCCAGTACAATACTGTGCAGAAAAATACCGACCAGAGGATCAGCTCTGGCGGTGGAGGTTGTTTCGCTCCGTAGATTAGCGTCCATCCACTCAACAGAAATGCTGGTGTCATTAAAACCAGCCACAACAACCATACTGGTGTGCGGGTGATGTGAGCAACGCTGCGCTGCACCATTAGATAAGTAGCTAGTCCCAGTAGGAGGATAAACAGAAACCAAAATGCCATGTTCTCTTCAGTAATTTTGACAAAACGCCCCACCAGTAGCTTTAGCACCATAGCATTAACTACAAGGCAGACCTCAAATCCCAATTTTTTTCACAACGGTTAACAGGAGACTGGGTATTGAGTATTGGGTACTGGGGACTGGGTACTGGGTATTGGGGAAGAAATTCTTTTAAAATTTGGTTGGCGTACCAATCTCCATTCAAATCTTCCCCAGTCCCTAGTTGCCAATACAACTCTTGGAGAGGCTGCGCCCGAAGCGTAGCTATGCCGCAGGCTTTACGGCAACTCTTGGAGACGCACTCGCGTTCGCTTAGTACAAGTCTACCAATTCCCAGTTCAATCTTAAGAATTTCCACACTGTAACCAGATTGTCCACAACTCCTCAGTTTCGGTTCTTTGATTATGTGCCCTTTACCTCAACAGCCAAATCATACAACTAAGCCACCACGGGCTGTCTTCCCGGACAAAGTTCCGAGCGGAGGTTCTCTGCAATCGGACTTCGCACAAGAGAGCATTTTTGCCTTTCCACCCAATCGGGACACATTAGGGGGAACCTCTTATTTTATTGTAAGAAATGAAGGCAATATCCTCATAGATTGCCCTGCACTAGAAAAAACAAATCAAGATTTTTTAGCAGCGCATGGAGGCGTGCGTTGGTTATTTCTCACCCATCGCGGTGCTATTGGCAAGACTGCTGAATTTCAACAAGCTTTTGGCTGCGAGGTGCTGATTCAAGAGCAAGAAGCGTATTTATTACCAGGCTTAACCGTAACTACCTTTAGACAAGAATTTACTCTCGATCCAGCTATGCAAGTGATTTGGACACCAGGGCATTCTCCCGGCTCATCTTGTCTCTACTACAGCGAACTTGGGGGTATATTATTTTCCGGTCGCCATTTACTCCCTAGCCAGCACGGTCAAGCAGTACCATTACGGACAGCTAAAACCTTTCACTGGCCAAGGCAAATTCAGAGTCTTCGATTATTGTTAGAACGTTTTACACCAGAAACTCTCCAGTATATTTGTCCTGGAGCTAATACAGGCTTTCTGAGAGGTAAGCGGGTCATAGATCGAGCTTATCAACACCTCGCCTCTCTAAGTTTACCAACTTTGCTAGGGATACAACCACTTTAGAAGTAGGGGCGCAAGGCTTGATTAGTAGAGGCGCAAGGCCTTGCGCCCCTACTAATCAAGATTTAGGTTGAGCGTGAGTGCAGGGCTACAACAGCTCTGTGATGGAGAATTTTCGCTGACGGTCTAGTTCCTGAAGCCGCCTTTGTTCAGCAGTGAAAGCCTCACTATAATATTTATCTCGCTCTGGCTCTGCCTTTGGATCAATTTTTTCCCAAAGTTTTTGGAAGTGGCGAGAGCGTTTTTCCCGCATCACCCGCTCTAGACAAGCAAGCGTTGCTTGGATCACTTGAGCGGTACGCAATATATCTTTCTGGCTTTTCTCGTTCAGATGAAACAAATTAGATACTAATCCAAAGTCTTCAACTAATTCTAGGTATCTATCTTGCAAATTTGATATTAAATCTACTTCTTTAGCCGTTGACTCCAATATATTTTGCCATAAAAAGCGGTGATGAGAAAGGCTAAATTCTAAATTTCGTGTTTCTAATTCGTCAATAATTGCTTGACGTTGTTCGGGACAATGGAGGTAAATTTTAAGCAATAATGCCTCTGCGTGTTCTAAAAGACTGCGCTCAGGGGGAGGTGCTGGAGATTGCTGAGAAAGATAGTTCTTTACGTTCGCTGTGATCGGTTTTTGTTGTCTCTTAACGCTGGCATTACCAACCAGTTGAGTTTCTAGATTCTCTTCTCGCAAACGTACAAGTCCAGCGTCACCTAAGCTAAGTATTTGGGCACAGTGGGCGACATAATGTTTACGTATTTCGCTAGCTTCAATTCGCTTTAGCAGCTTTACCATCTGCTGAGTTACTTGCTGAAAATCAGTAGCCTGTTTTAAGTCTCGGTCTTGAATAATTTGCTGAATCTGCCAGTCTAGCCAAAGTGGCGCATTTTTTAGCAGTTCTCCATAATCTTCTGGAGTGTGACTATGCAAATATTCATCAGCATCTTTGCCATCGGGTAAATTGAGAATTTTTAGCTGAACTTCGCCGTTGTATGCTAGTTCGGCAATTTCACCAATCGCCCGTTCTGCGGCATTGATTCCAGCTTTATCAGCATCAAAGTTGAGTATTAATTGTTTCGATTCGGTGTAGCGTAATATTAACCGGACTTGTTCTAAGCTTAAAGCTGTACCGAGTGAGGCGACGGCATTATTAATACTAGCGGCGTGGAGAGCGATCGCATCAAAATATCCTTCCACCACCACGGCTCGATCGAGTTTAGAAATACCATCTTTGGCTCGATCGAGGGCGAATAAGGTTTTACCTTTACTAAAAAGTTCGGTTTCGGGTGAATTCAAATATTTAGGCTGCTCATCAGTCAAAGTTCTTCCACCAAAGGCAATGACGCGCCCTTGGACATCACGGATGGGAATCATCAAGCGATCGCGAAATACATCATAATACCCTCCACCTTCCCGGCGTGGCTTAATCAATCCCGCTTTTTCCAGTATTTGCACTGGGTAATATTTATCATCCACTAAATAACGATAAAGAGTTTCCCAACCTGCGGGGGCATAACCTAAACCAAATTGCTGTATAGTTTCTTTTTTGAGTTGGCGGTTAGATTGCAAATATTGAAGTGCTTTTTGTCCTTGGGATTGTCTCAAGGCGTGTTGATAAAACTGTGCTGAAGAAGCGAGAACTTCATATAACTGCTCGCGCAAAGATAGCTGACGCTGTAATTCTTGGCGTTGTTCGGGTTCGAGAGTTTGCACGGGTACTTGGTAACGCCGTGCTAAATCCAGTACCACATCAGCAAAAGAACGCTTTCCCAACTCCATGACAAACTTAATCGCATTTCCTCCAGCTTGACAGCCAAAGCAATAATACATTTGCTTGGTTTGACTAACGGTGAAACTGGGAGATTTCTCATCATGGAAGGGGCACAAACCGACAAAATCCTTTCCTCGTTTGCGTAAAACTACGTATTCCGAGACGACATCTACAATATCAGCCCGTAGTTTAACTTCCTCAATTGTGTCTGGGTGCAAGCGGGGGATTTGCATAATTTATTGGGGATTGGGGATTGGGGATTGGGAATTGGGAATTGGGAATTGGGAATTGGGCATTGGGGATCGAAATGTTTACCCATAGCTATTACCCAGCATCTAGTCCCTAGTCCCCAGTCCCTCGCCATTAACTTTGGAGAAATAACAAAGGATAAATGACTTTAGACTTCTGATCGCTATTATATTCTTGTTGCTAGACCAAGAATGATGTATAGAATTGCTTAGACTTAATTTTATCAGAGGAAATACTGAAAATGGGGCGTATTTTTATATCAGCAGCTCATGGAGGCAAAGAAGCGGGAGGAATAGATCAAGGTGCGATCGCAGGTGGTACAACTGAAGCAAAAGAAATGATTCTACTGCGGGATTTGATTGTTACGGAACTGAGAGCGCGGAGTTTGGAAATTTTGGCGGTTCCTGATGACTTGAGCGCCGCCCAAACTATCACCTGGATCAATTCCCGCGGCCGCCGGGGTGATGTCGCCCTAGAAATTGCAGCTAATGCGGCTAACAGCCCTTCTGTGCGTGGGGCTAGCGTTTTCTACATTACTAATAATAGCGATCGCAAGAGTAATGCCGAACAATTGCTAGTGGGGTTATTGCGCCGCGTACCCCAATTACCGAATCGGGGAGTCAGGCCAGATACAGATAGTGGATTGGGTAGTTTAGCATTCTGTCGTCAGACAACGTTGCCAGCTTTGGTGATGCAAGTGGGGTTTCTCAGCAATCCAGAGGATCGGGCTTTGCTGCAAACTCGTCGCCGCGATTTTGCTTTGGGAATTGTCGATGGATTGGTGACTTGGAGTCGTGTAATTGACCCCACTCCCGGAATTCCCACAGAAGCAAATTATCCACCGATTAATATTAGTATTAATGGACAAAGTTACACGGAGCAAGGAATTTTAGTTAATGGTAATGCTTACATCCCGATTGATTTAGTAGACCTTCTCCGAATTGACCTTTCAAAAGCGGCTAATGTCAATCGCATTACCTATCACAAAGTAGTTTATGTCAAAGCAATCGAACTGCGAGATTTTAATGTTGCAGTTAATTGGGATGCGGCGACGCGTACTGTTAGTTTGCGCTCGAATTTGATGGTTTGCCCCGGTCAATTTTCGCGGGTAATGTCGAACGGTAATACTTCCGAAGTCCAGTTACAATTATTTTTGAGAAATAATAATGAAAATGCCATAACAAAGTTTCCTGATATCCCCAAACTTTATCGAGAAGAAGCAGGTATAGAGGGAGTAAACTATGATATTGCCTTTTGCCAAATGTGTGTAGAAACAGGATTTTTACGGTTTGGTGGTGATATTAAACCTGAGCAAAATAACTTTGCAGGCTTAGGTGCGATCGGTGGCGGTTCGGAGGCTGCGTCTTTCCCAAGTGCGAGAATTGGAGTTAGGGCGCACGTTCAACATTTGAAAGCTTACGCTAGTTTAGAACCTTTGGTACAGGAAGTAGTAGATCCCAGGTTTCGTTTTGTCACACGCGGGATTGCGCCATTAATCGATCAGCTATCAGGGCGATGGTCAGCAGATTTAGATTATGGCACCAAGATTTCAGCAATGCTCAAACGATTATATGAATCAGCAGGACTTCTTTGAGTGTTGAGTAACTTGTTATAGCAATTTTTGGGGCGTTGCAATCGAGTAATGATATTCAGAAAATTTTCATTTAATTATGTTATCCAGAAAAATTTTGCCTCACAGCAAAGTATATACGTAAAGATTCTATTTAGGGTAAATATAGGAGAAAATTTCTGTATAAGAGGTGATTCGTAAACAAAAGCTTAAGATGCCATTCGCTTGACCATCAGACGAATCAATGAGCCATAAATCATTGCTTCACTTAACTCTGTGTACAACTCATAATCCTTGCTCAAACACCTTTTTAATCTGTACGTCATCATTTAAGTATGGCTGAGTCATCTGCCCTAACTATTTTATTTTTAGCAGCAAATCCAGTAGTAAGCTCTCAGTCGCGTTTAGAGCAAGAAGCGCGAGATATTAGTGATGGGTTACTAAGAGCGCGACATCGCGATCGCTTCAAATTTGAGCAACGATGGGCGGTACGTCCTAGAGATATTCAACTGGCTCTGCTAGAATGCAATCCTCAGATTGTTCATTTTGCTGGACATCGCAAACACGACAAGATATTAGAACAAAAAGAAACCATAACTCAAGAGTTTGCTACAGAAACAAAAACTGAGCAAGAGGAAGGATTAGTATTTGAAGATGATACCGGACATATTCATCTTATTCCTGCCAATGCCTTAGCAGATTTATTTAAGTTATTTTCGGATCGGGTGAACTGTGTTCTGTTGAATGGTTGTTATACCGAGGAGCAAGCAAAGGTAATTGCCCAACATATTCTCTACGTGATTGGGATGAAGCAATCAATTACCGATAAAGCGGCTCTAGATTTTGCTTTGGGATTTTATGATGCGCTAGGATCTGGTCGATCAATGGAGTTTGCTTATCATCTGGGCTGTTCAGCAATTCAAATGGCAGGACTATCTGAATATTTGACTCCTATTCTCTATAAAAAAACAGAATCTAATCCTATTTCTGCGCCAGATGATTCTTCCACGCTAAATGCTGTTCTAGTTAATAGCACAACTCGAAACATATCTTCAAAACGGCATATTCAAGAAAAGCGCGAAGACTTAGAAGAAGAATATGATAATGTTCGTAAAAAGTTAAAATTTTTGAAGAAAGAATGGAATATTAAAACTGATTCAGAAGCTAAATATGAGCTTGCACAACGAATTGAACAGTATGAAGTTCAATTGCATAATATTGAAGAATTGCTTGAGTAATTGGAAATAAATAAGGGTTAAGCAAGTGTAAATAATTAGAAGATGGTGTATATTTTCGGTGCGTTACACTAACGTAGTAACACACCGAAAACTTGAATCAAATTACTTTCTTACATATCTCCCTTATATTCTTCTAACAATTGCAGGATGTGATCGTAACCATCTACACCAATAACCGCAATCATTTTCGGACGATGTTGCTGTAATAACTTTTGGAAAGCTTCTGCCCCGATTTGTCCTTGTAAAATTGTCAGTAATCCTGCTGCTTGACGCCACTCATTAGAAGCAATTTGCTCTAAAAGATACATTCCCAAGCAACCTGTATAAACAGTTTTTTCGGAATTTTGCAGATGATAATAAGCTTCTGCTAAATAAGCTAAGTTCCGCCCTTGGAGATACAAATCACCGGAAACTTGCGCTGTTTTAAAGCCATCTTCCAGATATTTAATTGCGGTTTGATGTTGTCCAATTACTAAATAGGCAATTCCTAAGCTGCTGACACATAAGGCTTTACTTTGAAGATCGCCTAATTTTTCTGATAATTTTAAACCTTGTTCCAAATAATTAATTGCGGCTTCATAGGTTTCGGGTTCTAGGTTTTCCAATTCCTGAGCTTGCATGACTTCGCTGTAACCTAAATTTACCAGCGCGTTTGCTTCTCCTGTGCGATCGCCTGCTTGCCGAGTCAGTATTAATGCTCGTTGACTGTGATTAATTGCTTCAGCATAATTTTGCTGTTGTACGTAGGTGCGGCTGAGGTGGTTGAGATTAGCAATTTCACAGGTGCGATCGCCTGCATTCCTGGCTATCTCTAGTGCCTGCTGATGAAAATCAATTGAGCGCTGGTATTGTCCCAAAGCACGCTGAGAATAGCCTAAAAGCGTCAAAATCCGCGCTTTTTCTTGGGTTCCCTCACCTCGTCGCAGCGGTTCATCTAAATAATCTAAGGCATCTCGTAAATAAGTGCCAGTAAAAGAGGCAAAAATCCCGCCGTAAAAAGGAAAATACGGACGCTGGGCAAAGGTTCGCAAAATCTGAAGCATGATTTGAGAACAGGCATCGCTGTATATTGTCCCAATGCTCCTAAAACCACTTGCTAACTGACTCCAAATCACCGCAAAGGTCAAAAAAGTGGAAATGGACAACTTTGGCCCAGCCTTAATATCGTAAGCTTGTTGGTCAAACCAGCTAATTAGTCCCCGTTGCAAGAACTGTAAAATTAATGCCATTTCCACCCAATCTCTGATGGTAATACCACGCTGTCGTTCGGCAAACTCAATTGCGGATTCTTCCCTAGCTAAAGTGCGAAGCAGTGCTTGGGGTAACTCACTATTGAGTTGTTTCGCCCAACTTGCCCAAGGGCCGCGTTCTCCCGGTACACCGCCAAACCCCAGAGATTCTTTTTGCTCGTACATCCAACTGAGCAAGTTGTCTTGCAATCGCTGCCAAGAAGCTAAACCACGGGTAATCCCTTCGGAAAATTGTTGTAAATCAGCATCTGCCTGAGCAAATTGCAGCAATGCCTTGGACAACTGCTGTAACTGTTGTAAATTTAGCGGATACTTCTGATTCGGGTCAGTAACTCGGATAAATGTCGCTAGACGCTCGGCAGCAGGAGCTGTGGTGATTTCTGTAACTGCGGAGGCGATCGCTTCTGTTGCTTTATTTTGCTCTTGCCAGCGTTGCCATTGACTTTGAATAGTCTTAATGGCTCTCAAAGAGCGAGTCGCCTTGGCTTTCTTGAGTTCGTCTTTTTCGCTATCTACTTGGCTTTGCAGGGAATTCAAGCGATCGCTCAAAGCTAGCTCAAAGACTTCCCCTGTACCGGAAGTAATTCCTTTGAGCAGCATTTGATACACTTGTTCTACAGAGCTAATTTTGCCCTTGAGGGTGGTTTCGACTATTTCATCGATTAAGGCAAGATAGCGATCGCTTAATGGCAGAGAGTCTGGCACTTTGGCTACTAGAAGAATGTCACATCAATTCTAATTCTAGTCTTGGCAGCAGAGGTAGGGGAAACAATTTGCTTCTTTTGGGCAGTCATGGTTATAACAAATGCAAAATTTAGAAAAATTTATTTAGCGATTTGTTATCATTCCTTGAGCGATTCGCTTTTTAACTACGCGATAAAAAAATAATGGAATGCCTACAATATAACGGTCTGCTAGACGAGTAGGTTCAGTAATTAAGCGTGTTAACCACTCCAGGCCATTATCAGTCAGCCAACGCGGCCCGCGATATATAGAGTCAGTATAAAAATCTAGACAAGCACCTAAAGGTAAAAATACAGTAGTTTCAATTTTATTGAAGTTATCTAAAATCCAGCGTTCTTGTAATGGCATACCAAAACCAATATATAAAATATCTGGTTGGAATTTATTAATTTTTTCTATTACCAAATCATTCTCTTTTCCTGATTTATCAAAATAACCATGATGTCCCTGTACGCGTAAATTAGGCGCAATCGATTCTAACTTAGTAATTGCCTTATCTACTACGCCAGGTTTTCCAGCTAACAAAAATAAAGAAAGGTTTTCTCGTTCGCACTTTAATACTAAATCTTCTATGTAATCTGGTGCTGTCATTCGATGTGCAGATTGCATTGAATAACCATTGAATCTAGCTCCTACCATTACACCAAATCCGTCACAAAATACTAAATCAGCTTTGTTCAAAAAATCTCGATACCAAGACTTTTCATAAGCGAAATTCATTGCTCTGATATTCACATGTCCTACAACTGTCTTTTTTTTATTTTTTGCTGCTTCTATTAAATAATCAACTAATTCTTGTACTTTAACTTTATGGAATCTTGTATCCAATAATTTAATTTCCGGAAAACTTTTCATTTCTGTACTCCCTCAATTATTAGCCAGTATACCAAGTTTAGAACAATCAAAACAACAAAATAATTATACCTTTATCGCCACCTTAAATTTTCCTAATATTAAATGAAATCCCACCTTGGTAACGCGTATTATTTTTGTATACAGACTGAATTACGTCGTTTTGGAATTTGGTGTTTCATACATAGGGTAAGTAAGTTCAACCTACTTTCATCAAGATGCTTATCGATTGATAACTGCTGTATAAATACCTCTTAAAGATGTAAGATATTTGTTGATGTCCAAGTGTTTAACTCTGGCTCGTGCATTATTTCCCAAAGATATTCTCAGATTTTCGTCTGCAATTAAAGATTGCATTGCTTCTGACAATTGTTGAATATCCCCCGGATTAACTAATAAACCATTCTGATTTTGAGTAACTATTTCGGGTATTCCTCCTACTGCGGTAGTGATAACTGCCAAACCCCAACTCATTGCTTCTAATAGTGCCATAGGTAAACCTTCGTTGTAGGAAGGTAACACAAAGACATCAGCTTTAGTGAAAAGATCGTCGCGTTTTTCTCGATCTACCCAATCAAGAATGGTGATGTAGTCAGTAAGATTTAGAGTTGGGAGCAAACTACGAGCTTGTTGTACATCTCCATCCCCGGCTATAACTAACTTGGCTTGGCTTTGTTGAGCAACAGGCATAGAAGCAAATGCTTTAATTAAATCAAAAGTGCCTTTGCGCTCACCAATACGCCCTAAAAATAATAAAAATATCTGTTTAGAATCTATTCGCTGTGGTATTTGTGCGGGAATTTTTACCGGGTTAGGCAGAACAATAACTTGTTCTGATTTCAAGCCAAGATTCTCAATGTAGAATTTTTTCCAGCTATCTGATAAAACGATGAAACGCGTACATTTACAAAACGACCAACTTAGCCACTGCTTAAGCCATTGGGGTAGTTTTGAGTAAAACAAATGAAAATCAGCACTATGAGTATGAATAATTACTGGCTTTTGAAATAGCCAACCAATCAGAGTAGTAATTGAATGACGAAAAGCGCTGCCTCTATCTGAAACATGGATGTGAATTAGGTCAGTTCTTTGGTTTAATAAGTTCCAAAATAACTCACCTATTGCCTGCAAAAAAACTAACACTTTATAGACAGTAGAACCATTCGGTAAAGTCGTAATGTGTTTAATTTGAACATCAGAGGTAGTTTCTTCAAGAATGAGCTTTTCCACAGAAACTATTCCACCTTGGCGCTCCAAGCTTTCGCCCAACATAGTAATTTTTATGGGACTCATAATTGTTATTAATATGTTTTGGAAATTGAGTACACGGCTATTTATATAAACTATTGAACTAATTTCTTCTAGTCAGATCCAAAGGACTAATCCAAAGGCATCTTGAGAATTAATGCTAATAACTCTATCTGCTTGAGCGCAGATCCACAAATTTATTCAATGTACACTTTTATGATTTTACAGGATGATCTCCATAACAAAATTCTGTCATAAGCATTGTTATGAGGATATTTAAAATATTGTTGTTAATAACAGCATTTTAGCACTCTCTCATAACTCAAAGCTAAGTAACAATTTTTTGTTTAAGCTAAATCATATATTTACAAGTAAGAAAAACTAATGAATTTATTTGAGCTTTTAGTAGGGGAAGACAATCATCCAGCCCTAGTTACGCCTGATGGGCGATCGCTAACCTATAAGCAATTGCGCGAGAATGTTATTGCACTGGTATCTCAACTCAACAGCTTTGGATTAAAACCGGGAGAACGCATTGCCATTGCCATGACTAACGGTTCACCAATGGCGATTACCTTTTTGGCTGCTGCCTTATGTGGCACTGCTGCACCCTTAAATCCCAAATACAAACAAGAAGAATTTGCCTTTTACTACCAAGATACCCAAGCAAAAGCACTGATTACGTTGTCTGAGGGGTCAGAAGCAGCCATTGCTAGTGTCACACCTGATATGATGGTGATTAATGCCAAGATAAATACTGACGGCACATTAAGCTTTGAATTAGTCAAAACAGGCTCAAAACCAGCAGAATCCGCGAATCCCACAGCCCCCAACGCTGATGATATAGCGATGATTCTCCACACTAGCGGCACTACCAGTCGTCCCAAGCGTGTGCCGATTCGTCATCGCAACTTAATCGCTTCAGCCGGCAATCTGATTAGTGCTTACTCACTTACAGCAGCTGATACTACAATATGCCTAATGCCCCTATTCCATGTTCACGGATTAGTGGGCTGTTTGCTGGCAACTCTGGCTTCGGGTGGTACATTAGTTTGTCCCAATGGTTTTAATGCCTTGGAGTTTTGGAAACTGGTAGATACCTACAAACCCACCTGGTACTCCGCAGCGCCAACCATGCACCAGACAATTTTGGCGCGCGCTAGCCGCAACCTAGAAATTGTCAAAGCAAACCGCTTTCGTTTCATTCGTTCTAGTAGCGCTTCTTTGCCGCCGATTATCATTGAACAGTTAGAGGCTACTCTTAATGCTCCTGTGGTGGAATCTTACAGCATGACTGAAGCATCTCACTTAATGACCACCAATCCCCTACCGCCAAAAGTTAGGAAACTAGGTACTGTAGGTTATGGCTTTGGCGTAGAAGTGGGCATTATGGACTCCGAAGGCAACCTATTATCTAAAGGAAGCTTGGGCGAGGTGGTAATAAAAGCACCCAACGTTATAGATGGCTATGAAAACAACCCAGAAGCTAACGCCACTGCTTTTGTGAACGGTTGGTTCCGTACAGGGGATCAGGGTACAGTTGATGCAGACGGCTACCTCCGCTTGACTGGACGGATTAAAGAATTGATTAACCGGGGTGGGGAAAAAATTTCTCCTTTAGAAGTGGATGATGTCTTGCTACGCCATCCCACCGTCGCCGAAGCCTTAGCCTTTGCTGTTCCCCACAAATCTTTAGGAGAAGATATCCACGCAGCTGTGGTTCTGAAAGCAGAAGCTAGCGAAAAAGAACTTTTAGCTCACTGTGCAACTATGCTGGCAGACTTCAAAGTTCCGAAGCAAATTCATATTTTAGAGCAGCTACCTCGTGGTGCTACCGGTAAACTGCAACGGTTGGCGATGGCGAAATTGCTGAATATAGGGGAATAGGGAGATAATACCAATTCAAAATTCAAAACTTGTACTGAGCGTAGCCGAAGTATTCAAAATTCAAAATTAGGGAAGCTAGACAGAACAAAGGTATGTCCGTATGTATCTGTCGCATTCTTTTTTCAAATTGGTATAACGCAAGTTTACTAAACGATTTGGCACACCCACCGCGAACACGCTTAAAATCACAAACGTCTATGCAATCTACAAAAACAGAGATTGAACAGTCAGATCCTTCTGAGTGATACTGAAGTTACGCTGTTCTGCTGTGGCAACGAATGAAACGATCGCTTCACACGCCACAGCAACGGTTAACATCACCAGATTTCGTGCCAACGGATAATCACAGACATCATCATTAACTTCGGAAGGAACGCGATAAACGTCATTCCAAATCACTTCTGCATAATCAGCTGCTAGTCCAGCATGAAGGCAGGGTACGTTTAATTTTTCAGCATAATCTTTCACTGCTTGACGTGCCACGCTATTGTCAAAAACATCAACAATTAGCTGGCTGTCTTGGAGTAATTGATTTGTATTTGCTGGTGTCAACTCAAGAGTTTTGGCATTAACTTTAGTACCAATTGCTCGATATAAATTGTTCGCCAAGATTTTCGCCTTGAACGCTCCCACATCAGAACGGTAGTAAGGCTGAGTTGAAAGATTGCGCTCCTCAATGCGATCGCGATCTATCACTGTCATTTTATCAAAACCAGACCGAGCTAGGTTTTCTGCTATGTTAGCTCCTAATGCTCCAGCGCCACAAATTGTTACAGGATAGTTTTTTAGCTTTGTCATCACAGCATTGGTGCGGTAAAGCTGTTCGTGAAAAAAGACACTCATAATAATTCGTAATTCGTAATTCGTAATTCGTAATTCGTAATTAACTACTCTTGTTGTTCTATGACAGCTACTAAGGATTGCAAGTCAAAATCGCGATCGCGTCCACTTAGGCAAATGCCAGAACTGACAACTGTCAAATCAGTTTTAGCGATCGCACTACTGTGACGAACACCATCAGCAGTTGTCCAATCGACTGTCCAATAGTCGCTGCGATCGTGGAATTGATTTAAGGTACCGCCACCGATTTGCAATGCCTTTCTCAATCGCTTTTCATCCTGTTGGGGTTGACTAAATCCCTCAATCCGCCGAGTTGCTAATTCATACGCTGTGCGGATTTCTGGAGTGATACCCTTAAACTGTAATTCTTCAGCAGGAATGAGTTGTTTAACAGCAGATTGCAGAGTTTCAACAATTACCGGATCGGTACGGCGATCTACTTCCTCGAACCAGCATGAATGCCCATTCCATCGAGCAATGATTTGCTCAAAGGCGATACCCTCGGTAACTAAGTGGATTGCGATCGGCTTAACTACCTTCAACCGTTGACGCATATCTACTTCATTCACGGGGTATGCTAACCAAGTTTGTTTTTGCAGTTGGTGTGCTAACCGCAGTCGTATTTGGGGAAACTGTTGCAGGTATTCCCCAATTTGGGGTAAGTCTGCTTCTTCTATAACTGTTGCTGTTTTTTCATCCACAGCCTGAAAGATGCCCCAACCTTGAAATTTACTAGGCTTTGGACTGAAGGTGTAGATCATCCCGGCTACCCGTGTGCGAACTCGTCCACCTTTGACACAGGGCGCTAGGAATTGGGTGGTATATAAGTGTGCTTCTGCGATCGCAATTTGGTTGATTAGCTTACGGATGTCAGTCATCATTATTATCTCTATTTACGCATAATTACCCAAGATTTTCTCAAAAACAGAGTATATAAAAAAACATATTTATCTGACAGTAAACCCAAAAAATAGAAAAATAATGACTACCCAAATACAACAAATATCAGAGTCCCGAAAAAAGTTAGCATCTGCTTACCGTGCAGTTTACGCAATTGGAGTTTTGAGTATTTTTCTAAGCATAATATTCTTTGTTGCTGGTAGTCGATTACCCGATTATTTAATATTGGTTTTTTGTTCTTTATTTATTGGTTTACTCTATTTAGTTCTAGGTTTTTTTGTACAACGTAAATCAAAAATTGCACTAGGTATTGCAGTAGGATTGATGTCGCTAAATGTGTTAACTGGCATTTTCAATATGATTCAAACTGGTAAACCGTTTAGCTTGATTGTTCCCATGATATTTTTAGGTCAGACTATAGGAGGATTTAAAGCTATAGAAGTATTAAAGTCAAAAACTTGAAGTGAATTTTAATTTTGTTAATCAATAGCCTCCTACTTAGAAAGTAGTAAAATTCCTGCGTGCAAGTTGGTGGAGCATTGCGTGTTCTCAGTTACTAGAGGGACTCCGCTGGTGAGTTGTTACACACTCTTTTAAGGATGGCTACTTTTAAGCCTACCTCCCAGGTTCTTCGTACTCCCCGTTCACACACGCCCACTGTATTTGACAGTGTACCGTTCCTCTCGTACTAGTATGTAGGCTCCAAGAGTTGGGGCACGCAGGATATTAATATAATACAATATACTACATAAAATTGGAAGAGATGAAAACAGAGATTTTACAGTAGTGCGATCGCCAAAATCAATGGTATTACACTTATTACATAATTACTTACAAATGTAAATCCAGAATAGTTTTTGTAATTAGCACTCATCTTGAAAAGGAAAAGTTTTGTAGGTAAGACCATGCTTACTACAACCCATTTCATCCTTAATTTCTATTCTCCTCGACTCAATGTAAGCACCTTGATATTTAAGTATAGAGAGAATTAAACGAACTATAAGATTTGCAAGTTTACGAAGTTCTGGTGCAATGTACAAGCCACCGAAACCTTGATGAATAATTTTGTCTCTAATTTTTATGAATTCAAGCTCTGGAAATAAGTCTTTATAGGGAACTTTATAAAATTCCAGCATTTGTTTAAGACTTGTTCTGAGGCTCCCCACTTGATTGAATGAGCCATCAGCAAATGATTTCTCCACCTTGGTTTTGAATATATGATACTTTTCTAAAATATTTTCATCATTAATATCTTTTTCGTATTGACCTATAACACTTAAAATTTGCTCCCTAATCTTTTGATACATAGATGTAGGAATAAGTTTACTGCTAAAATTAGATGAGTGATGTTTATTGAGTGTTTCTAAGACTGTACATAATAGCATAAACTCCACCGAAACTGTGTTGCTAGTAAATGCCTCAACATACCAACGTAAAGCAGAGCCTAGTCCTTTATCACTGAAGTTGGCCAATGTTACTTTTGAAGCACATTGTTTAATAAACAAATGCAAATGAGGTTGCTGGATTACAGCAATTCCGCTACCTTTTATGAACACTTGATCTCCAGACCAAAACTCTATTTTTTTCTGCCCACTAACTCCTTGGGATGTTTCAACTCTATAAATATTTTTTATACATTTTCCAATTGCAAATGAAATTAATAGTTCAAACCAAGCAAAATACGTATTATATGATATTTCTTCAGCATTCTCTTCATCTAAAACTCTAAATTTAATCTCAGCGCTTAAAATTTCAGCTTCCTTCTTACCTCTATATACTGAGATAAGGCTGAATTCATGTTGAGAATCCAGAAAATCAGTTGAAAAATTGCATCGTACTTCTAAATTAGAAAGTCCATAAATAGATTCTAATGCTTTTCCTCTAATAACTTGAGGATTATAGTCAATATGCAAATTACTTAATCTGACTAAATATTTTTGAGTGTTTTTTGCGGCTTCTTTATTATCAATATTACCACCAAAACTAACAGTAAAGCTTGTATCTGCTATATTTGCTTTGATAAACCAGTTTTCAAACGTTCTTCCTTGAATTATATAATCACCTTCATAGGGAGTGTGAACTAATTCTTTTTCAAGTTCATCTAATTGGAACAACAAAGCCTTAGATATTTCCTGATCTATGCTTGAAGGTGTTTTAACTTTATATATTGGTGCAGATTCATAAAATTTTTTATTATTTAGTTTTTCATTTATATCTGAATCAATCTCAAGATAAATATTTCCATTGGTATAACAGTGAATAATAGCAATTAAATTCTCAATTGGCTGATTATCTTCTTCATGCAGTTTCTTCAAATTTCCAACAAAACTAAACTGTTTCTCAATCTCCATATCTTTGCCTTTTCAATTTGAAGTTTTAGCTACTAAATTAGCACTGCTTATCGACATTAACAATAAGCAATGCCATATTCTAACCTCACTTATCTTCTCGCACAGGCAACGGCATATCCAAAATCTCCATCAGCAAATCTAGACGAGAGGGACGCGTCAGGAGTGGGACGATATTCGGCAAACTGTAGTAGTCACCCGCAAAAGTAAACGTATCTACAGGTGCTTGCTGCTGCTTCAATTGACTCTCCACCCAGTTGTAATGAGTACCCACACGGACAATCACCACATTGGACATTATCGCCAACTCCCGGCAGTAGTTCTTGTAGACTTCACCAAAGTAAGGAGCAGCATTTTCGCCCTCATCCGTCACCAAAATTATCTGGTCAACTACCTGCTTCTTCTTCCGCATTGCTTCCAATGCACAACCGATACTAGTACCACCGCCTGCCTTAATGTGCTGGAAGGCACGCTCCCAGTCGCTCAACTCCTTGCCCTTTGCTGTAACAGCGTAAGGAATGGTGTCAAAGGCGTAGACAAACAGTTCTGCCTGAGTGATACCAGAGATTAGGGCAGCGAGTTGCTTGCCGATCGCGATCGCATTTTCCATTGAACCAGACTTATCTACTAATAAAGCAGTTGGACGAGCGATCGCACCACGCCGCTTTACTTGTTCGTTAGTCACCTTTTCCAGTTGGGCAACGGTGTCTGCGTCAAAATCTCCTGCGTCTGTGGCAATCTGTGCTTTGAATGCTGAGACACGCCCACTCTTAGACGCTAACTCCAGCTTAGAATCAATCAGCTTCTTGACTTCTGGATGATCCATTGCACCTCTAGTCTGGAGAGACTTGAGGTTATTGATAGCTTCTTGGGGAGACATGCTATTGATTAACGCCACCAATACAACTGGTGTAAGTTGCTTGATCGCACCAATTGCGATCGTGTAGGGAATTTTGAACTCCACAATCAGCCGTGCCTGTTCTGCAGCATTTTCTGCCTTAGCAAGCTGCTTGAGCACATTTGCTAAGGAACCCTCTGGAGGAGTATCGCCAAATAGAATCGCATTTGCCCGTTCATTTGGCTTGATGTGCAGTGAAGCATATAAGTGCTTCATTGCCTTACGACCTCGCAAAGCGGCGCGATCGAACAGAGCCGGATTGCTTTCCCGTACCTTCAAGTAACGCCGTACCGCAGTCCGAGCCGAACGAGGCAGTTTATTCTGCTGTTGCTTCATGAAGTCCACTACACGAGCCACCTGATAGGGTGGAAACTCTTGCAGCATCATAAATCCAGCATCTCGGTGTTCAGTCAAATTGCTAGTTAACAAATGAGCAACAAACACCTCCTTGTGGTCGCGGACATCACCATAACGCTGATACCAAACTGCCAGGTGTCCGTAGAAGATGGGATCGAGTTCAACAATTAACTGATGAATTTCTGCGACTTGCTCAAGTTTGCGGTGAGGAGTTGTTAGCAAACTGTTGAGCATTTCCAAACGCAGGTCACGTTCTGCGGTATTCATTATGAACCTCCTCTAAGAATTTTGGATTTTGGATTTTGGATTTTAGATTGCAACCCAAAATCCGAAATTGCAGGAGGCAGATGTTGCACGCGGGGCGATAAAGTCACCGCGCAAGTTGTGGAAGCATTGGATATAACTTATGCAGAGTTATGTAAGCTTCTGCGATCGGGGCGCGGCAACAACTGCCAAGTAAAAGGGACTGGGGATTAGGAGACTTCTTGCAGAAATAGGGGAAAGGGTAAGGGGTAAAGGGGAAAGGGATGGAATTTTCTCTTACCCTTTCCCCAACCGGAAAGCAAAAGTGACTTTTGCAAGAGGTCTAGGGATTAGGGACTGGGTAATGAGCGGAAAATTATCGAATTTGCTCTTACTCCCTAAAAGTAGTAGCTGCGTAAACTGCCATCATATCTGCCGCTATTACGACAGCACTTTTTGAAAGCAGCGACCAGAACCACAAAGACAAAGGTCATTGTTACCAAGCTTTTCTTCTAGTTCCTTGTCGCCATGAACAAGGCGATCGCCGCGTTTAACAGCTTTTTCAGATGGGTAGCCACGACGACGTTTGCTCGATGGTTCAAAAGCAGAAATCGTCAAATTCGTCGAAATCTTCAGGCTCGATGTTGAAAGAATTAATCTTTTTCATCGTACTCACCTCCATATTTAAATGAAATAAAATCGCTTCGTGCAAGTCGAAAAAGCTGTTGATTCACACACGGGATTTGAACCCGTAGTTGCTTGATTAAAAGTCAAGTGCCTTACCATTCGGCTAGTATGTAAGCTTTTTCAGTTAGGGCACGAAGTGAAAAATTTAGATTTTAGAAAGTTGATTTAAAATAAATCGAATTTCTTTCTTGTTACACTGCTGTTTCTTAACAGCGTAAATCTTTCGACCTGTATATGCCACAGAATGATGAATTATACCTTTGACAGCATCCTTCACATAATGAGTGGGTGGCGATGGCAAATCTTCAAAGGTAATTAAATACCAAATTTCGTTTAGCTTCTGGTATTGATGATAATTATCAATGATGACAATATCAGTTTGTTCCTGCTTTTGCTTTTGCTTTCGAGGTATTTTCTCGGCTGCACAAAGAATTCCAGTTTCAGGATGGATATAGAAGCGATCGCGATGGTTTGCATCTAACTTAGTTCGATACCCTTGGTAAGGCTTGCGATAAAAACCACCATCAATTATTTCTACATGCCGTTCAACGTAGTCCCACACATGATCGATAACATGCTGTCCTGCCATTGTGCTGGAATCTAATCGTTGACACAGTTGACTGTAAACTTCATTCCAAGGCTGTCCGACTTTTGAACGCAAAAACCGACGCAGAGGGCCGAGATGGTCTGAAAGATACTTAGATTTATTTATTGGTTTAATTAGGTAGGGATTCAACAATCCATCCTGAATTGCATCCTGGGTGATCTTGTATAATTGCTTCTTAAAGCCAGTCACCTTTTTGAGGCTAATTCTCCTTCCACCGCGAGGACGCTCAATTACAATCTCGCTCAAACGATGTTCGCTCATATCTCACGTTGTTTAAATGCAGTTTTTCTAATTGAGTTGTTATTAAACATGAGTTGGCTAACATCATTGAACTCACCTCCGTATTGAGTACAGGTTATAGATAAATACAATTCAAATAATTGAAATTCCGCACAAGTTAGCAAAGCAGTTTTCACAGTTGCCTTTACCAATTTGGCTACGCTCCCATCAAAGGGAGCGGCAGGAATCGAACCTGCATTCCGTTGCCGGATAGTGTGTGTAGGCTTTACAAGTTAGGGCGCGGAATTAAGTTTTAAATCATTCCGTGCAAGTTCAAGAAGCTTTTTACAGCTACGGTCGCTCTTACCAAATATTGGCAGTGGGCACGCACGCTAAATCTGCGAGAGACTTAAAAATCATGCTTCGCTTATTCGATCGCTCGAACTTTACTACCTTAGGGCCGTTATCAATGTGTATGTATGCTTCTTCTGTTAGGGCACGGATGACTTGGAAACTTAACCATAGACAGCTTCAGGGCGGACGATCAGATCGCCACTAGGACGGCGATCGATTACGTAAGCAGAAAGGCGATCGCTATTTACATCTAAATGTCGAGCAACCCGCTCCTTCACTGCTGCATCATTCATCCCTGCTGCAATTCCCAATTGGGTTTTTGGCACATCAACAGAACGTCCTTCAAATCGAATATGAACCATTACAATCACCTCTTGTTTTAATTACGAATTGATATTAGTGGATCTGATCGGGATTGAACCGATACCCTCCCTGTGAGAGTTACACTCACACCTCATGCGAGTTGAAAAAGCTGTGGTTACACCGCAGGAATCGCACCTGCAACTTATCGTTTTAGAGACGATCGCTCTATCTATTGAGCTAGTATGTAAGCTTTTTCTGTTAGGGCACAAGTGACATCTGGGAACTCTACCGTTAGAGCTACAGACCCAAGAAAGCATTATTGCAATGCTTTTGAGGAGGCTGTTCTTTGATACTACAAATGTAGTATGTAATTTACATAATGTCAAGTGTCGGGATAAATCTGTTCAGCTGAAAGCCATGAAAAAAATAAAAATTGCAGGCTGTAAAGCCATTGAGCAGTGGTGTAGTGGGATTTCACTTGCTACAACGGATGGTGCAGCGTAAAGCCTGCGGTATGGTAACTTTTAGAGACGCTATGCGTAGCTTGCTTCTCTGTAAGTACGCTTAGAGCGAGTACTCGAGCGTCGGGAATCTCCCTTCAGGAGACGCTACGCGAACACCAGTAGCCTACGGCGGGAAACCCGCTTACAGCCCTGGATTCACCGCAATGCAGTGGCTCCCCCACAAGAATTATCTTTTGATTCAGCAACACCAGCAAATCTAACTCTATCGACAGATATTTAAGAAAAACCAAAAAAAGATACGATGGCGAAAACGATCGCTGTAAGTATTATGCTAAACCTCTGGTATAAAAGTGCTGTCATCTATTGCATTGATGTTGAAACGTTTATGGATGGTAACGGCGATGGCATAGGAGACTTTGAGGGACTGATCGATCGCCTAGATTATATTGCAGGCTTAGGCATTAACTGTATTTGGCTGATGCCATTTTATCCCTCTTCTGTCACTTTCCGGGTATTCTAAATAAAAGGACTAAAAGAAAAA